>NZ_JARPVX010000029.1:7020-43521 GCF_033947565.1 Lichenihabitans sp. Uapishka_5 | reverse complement strand
GGGGCAGGCGCCGCGCCGGATTTCTGCTGCTGGATCTGGTTGATCTGGTCGAGCACGTCGGTGCCGGGTGTGGCCGCCGGCTGGGCCTGGCCGGCCGGGGTCGCGGCGCCGGGCGTGTCGAAGATCGAGCGCGGCGCGCGATGCAGGTTGGCCAGAAGCGTCAGCGCCAGGCTGGTGATGAAGAACAAAGCCGCCAGGATGGCCGTGGCGCGGGTCAACGCATTGGCCTGCCCGCGGCCGGTCATGAAGCCCCCGCCCCCGCCGACACCGAGCGCGCCCCCTTCGGAGCGCTGCAACAGCACCGCGCCGACGAGCGCGATGACGATCAGGAGATGGACGACGATCAGAACGGTTTGCATCGGAGGCCTCGGGCAGGAGCGTGGCGTCGCTGCCCCTGAAACTACGGATGGGCCGCGCTTCTACAGGAAGCGCAGCCGTTTGGGAACCGATGCCTGGAGGCTGCCTGGGCGAAGCGGGATCGCCTTCGCCCGATGAGGCCACCGACCACGACGTCAGATCAGCGATAAACGCTCGTGATGCCGAGCAGGTCGGCGGCCTTCAGGCTGGCACCGCCCACCAGCGCCCCATCGACGTGGTCGATCGCGAGCAATTCGGCCGCGTTGGACGCCTTGACGGAGCCGCCATACAGAATCCGGATGGTCGTGCCGCCCGACGGAAGCAGGCTGTCGAGCCGGCGATGGATGAAGGCATGCACCTCGGCCACGTCGGCCGCGGTCGGAGTCAAGCCGGTGCCGATCGCCCACACGGGCTCGTAGGCCACGATCGTGGTCTTGGGATCGGTGCTGCGCGGCACCGACTCGTCGATCTGACGGCCGATGACCCGAAGGGTTTCCCCGGCATCGCGTTCGGCCCGTGTTTCGCCGACGCAGATCACGGGCGTGAGGCCGGCCAGGGCTGCGGCCTGCGCCTTCTGGTTGACCAGCATATCGGTTTCGCCGTGGTCGGCGCGGCGCTCGGAATGGCCGACGATCACCAGCGTCGCCCCGGCATCCTTCAGCATGGCGGCCGCAATATCGCCCGTATGGGCGCCATGGCTGGCGACGTGGCAATCCTGGCCGCCGATCATCAGCCGACTGCCTTCCACGCGGGCGGCCGCAGCCGCGATCAGCGTGGCCGGCAGGCAGAGCCCCGTCTCGCAGCGGCCTGCCTGGCCCTTGGCGATCGCGTCCCGCACCGCCTCGACCTGATCGAGCGAGGCCGCGAGGCCATTCATCTTCCAGTTGCCGATGACGATCGGGCGGGATGAGAAGGCCATGTCGCACCTTACGGGTTGAGAGGTTGAATCCGAGCGACCCGCCCCACCCGCCGCAAGGCGAACAGGATAGTCTCGGGCCGAGCGCGGGGTAGCAGAAGGGCCCTGGCTTGGAAAGCGACAGCACCCGCTTGCCGTGCCACAAGGGCGCGCCCCGCCATCACGGCCCAAGAAGACGATTGCATCGCACGGGCCTTCTCCGCGATGGTGGGCGGCATGACGACGCCACACGGGACAGGTCGATGAGCAACGCGCCGACCCCGGGGGGTCCGGACGACCAACGACTCGCGCGCGCCATCGCGGCTTTCGTGCGGGCCGAGTTCAAGGCCCCCGTCGACATCGTGTCGAGCTTCATCGACCTCGTGACCGAGGATGCGGTCCGTGACCGGCTGTCCGGCTTCGAGGCCGACCTGCTGAAGATGAAGAGCTCCAGCGAGACCCTCGGCAGCGTCATCGAGGGGCTGCTCGACACATCGGCGGCGCAACGGTCGCTGTCGGAGCGGGAACTCGGCGACTTCACGGCGACGCTACGACACGAGTTGCGCACGCCCATCACGGCCATCATGGGCTATGGCGAATTGTTGCTCGAGGAAGCCCGCGAGGAAGGGCTGCCGGGCCTCGTCGAGACACTCGACGGCCTGTTGGCCGCCTCGCGCCGCCTGCTTGGCGGCATCGATTCGATGATCGAATTCATCCACTCGGGCTCGCTGACCACGACGCATGGCGACGATGCGGAAGGGTCCGACGCCGTCGAGAAGGCCGTCGCGACGCTGAGCTCGATCTTCGCCGAGCGTCCGACCCCCGTGGGGCGCGCCACCGGCTACCTGCTGGTTGTGGACGACAACCCTTCGAGCCTCGATCTCTTAACGCGCCGGCTCGAGCGCGACGGCCACCGGGTTTGCGGCTGCGGCGACGGCGAGGCGGCGCTGCGGCTGAGCGCCAACGAATCCTTCGACCTGATCCTGCTCGACTTTCTGATGCCCAACCTGAACGGCGTCGACGTGCTGCGCCAGTTGCGGGCGGTGCCCGAGACCGCGAGCGTGCCCGTGGTGATGATGTCGGGCTCGGACGAGGTGGAAAGCGCCGTGCGCTGCATCGAGGCCGGGGCCGACGACCTGATGCAGAAGCCGCTCGATCCGATCCTGCTGCGCTCGCGCATTTCGTCGCTGATCGAACGCAAGGCGCTGCGCGACCGCGAGCAGGCCTATGTGGCGGAGCTCCGGATCGAACGCGAGCGCTCGGAGCAATTGCTGCGCGCCATGCTGCCCGGCCCTGTGGTGGAACGCCTGCGCGGCGGCGAAACCGTCATCGCCGACCATTTCGACGCCGCCACCATCTTGTTCTGCGACATCGTCGGCTTCACGACCCTGGCGAGCCGGCTGCCGGCCGCCCGCACGATCGCGCTGCTCAACACGGTGTTCTCGAGCCTTGATGGCCTCGCCAAGGCGAACGGCCTCGAGAAGATCAAGACGATCGGCGACGCTTATCTGGTGGCCGGCGGCCTGCCGAATGCGCGTCCCGACCACGCTCTCGCGGTGGCCCGCATGGCGGTGGCGATCCCCGAAGCGGTGGCGGCGGCCGGGCGCAGCGCCGGCGAGCATCTCGAAGCCCGCATTGGCATGCACACGGGCCCGGTGGCGGCCGGCGTGATCGGCACCGACAAGTTCGTCTACGATGTGTGGGGCGACACCGTGAACGTCGCGAGCCGGATGGAAACCAACGGCGTACCGGGGCGGGTGCATGTGTCCGAGGCGGTGCGGACCGCGCTCGGCGATGCCTTCGCTTACGAGCCCCTGCCCCCGATGATGATCAAGGGCAAGGGCGCCATGCAGACGTTTCTGCTCAGCTGAAGCCTTGCACCGGATGCGGTCGGTAGGCCGCATCCAGCCGCTTCAGGTCGTCGGCCTCGAGCCGCACCGCCAGGGCCTTCACGGCATCGTCGATGTGGCCCGGCTTCGAGGCCCCGATGATCGGCGCCGAAACGCCCGGCTGCCCCAGCAACCAGCCCAGCGCCACTTCGGCCCGGCTCAGGTTACGCTCGGCCGCAATGGTCCCCACGAGGTCCACCACCGCCTTGTCGCTGTCGCGCGTGCCAGCGTAGAGCGTCTTGGCATAAGCATCGCTTTCGCCGCGCGCCGTGGTGGGCTCCTCTTCCCAGGGCCGGGTCAGCTTGCCACGCGCCATGGGGCTCCACGGGATCATGCCGACGCCTTCCTCGAGGCACAGGCCCGCCATCTCGCGCTCTTCTTCGCGGTACAGCAGGTTGTAATGGTTCTGCATCGACACGAAGCGCGTCCAGCCATGCCGGTCGGCGAGGTAGAGCGCCTTGGCGAACTGCCAGGCGTGCATCGACGAGGCGCCGAGGTAACGCGCCTTGCCGGCCTTCACGACATCATGCAGCGCCTCGAGGGTTTCCTCGATCGGCGTTTCGGCGTCGAAGCGATGGATCTGATACAAATCCACATAGTCGGTACCGAGGCGGCGCAGACTCGCGTCAATCTCCGCCATGATGGCCTTGCGGCTCAGGCCGCGCCCGTTGGCGTCCGGCCGCATGGCGCCATGCACCTTGGTGGCCAGCACGATCTCGTCGCGCTTGGCGAAATCCTTGAGGGCCCGTCCCACGATTTCTTCGCTTGACCCGTCGGAATACACGTTCGCGGTGTCGAAGAAGGTGATGCCGGCCTCGAGCGCCTGTTTGATGAAGGGGCGGCTCTGCTCCTCCGGCAGGGTCCAGGCGTGGTTGCCGCGGTTCGGTTCGCCATAGGTCATGCAGCCGAGGCACAACCGCGACACCTTGAGGCCGCTTTTGCCTAATCGTACGTAATCCATCGATACACCTTAGATCGTCGCGCACGACGCGTCGGCGCCGACATCGCGTGACCGACCTGACATGTCGCCCTGCGGCCGCGCAGCAAGGGCCGTTGCACCGTTTCACCCCCATGGCTATGGTGCCGCCGCTCCGGTTGCGGGCTGTCACGCCCGACGGCGGCGGCGGCGCGGCACCGGTTACGCCCTCAGCACGGTGCAGGCTTATCCATGCTCAACAGCATGCGGACGATACAGAATTCGATGATCGGGAAGGTCGGCATGGCGCTGATCTTCCTGCTGATCATCGTGGGCTTGAGCTTCTTCGGCTTCGCGGACCTGTTCCGCACGTCGACGGCCAATTGGGTGGCACGCGTCGGCAGCCACGACGTGCCGATCGACACCTACCGCCGCAGCTACCAGGTCGCGATGCAGCAGCTGGAGCAACGGCTGCGCCGACCCGTCACCAACCAGCAGGCACGGCAGTTCGGGCTCGACCAGCAGGTTCTGTCGCGGCTGGTGACGGATGCCATGCTGGACAACGAGGCCGATACGCTCGGCCTCGCGATCTCGGAAGCGCAGATCGGCCGTGCCGTGGTGGAAGATTCGACCTTCGCGGGCGCCAACGGACAATTCGACCGTGCCCGCTTCGCGTCCCTGCTGCAAAACAACGGCCTGACCGAGCAAGCCTTCCTGCGTGAACAGCGCGGCACCTACCTGCGGCAAGAGCTCGTCGATGCGGTGGCGGGGGGCGTCAACGTGCCGAAGGCCGCCATCGAGGCGCTGCATCGGCTGCAAAGCGAGACCCGCAGCCTCGACATGATCACGCTGACGCCGGCGCTGGCAGGCGACATCGCGGCACCCGACCCGGCGGTGCTGCAAAGCTACTACGACGCCCACAAGGCGCGCTTCGCGGCACCCGAGTTCCGCAACCTGGTGGTGCTGGGCACGTCGCCGGCCGGCGTGGCAAAGCCCGATGCCGTGACGGATGACGAGATGCGCCGCTTCTACGACGCCGATCCGGACAAGAGCTTCGGGCAACCGGAGAAACGGGCGGTCCAGCAGGCCGTGTTCCCGACCGACGCCGACGCCCAGGCGGCCGCCGACGCCATCAAGGCCGGCAAGAGCTGGGCCGAGGCGACGGCCGGCAAGGCGCAGGATCTCGGCACCGTCAGCAAGGCGTCGATCTTCGACAAGCCGGTGACCGATGCAGCCTTCGGGCTTCCGGCCGATGGTACCAGCGGGCCCGTCAAGGGCACCTTCGGGACCGTGCTGGTGCATGTGTCGTCGATCGCGCCCGGCACCATGAAGCCCTTCGCCGACGTGGCGCCCGACATTCGCAGCCGGATCGCCACGGCGCCCGCGCGGACCCGTGACGCGCTGCGGGACCTGCACGACAAGATCGAGGACCAGCGCGCCTCGGGCAAGACGCTGACCGAGGCGGCGGCCGCGGTCGGACTCAGCGCCCGCACGATCCCCGCCATCGATGCCACCGGCCACGATCCCGCCGGTAAGGCCGTGATGCTGCCGGCACAGGACGAGCTGTTGAAGGCCGCCTTTGCGTCTGACACCGGCGTCGATAACGACGTCATCCAGAGCCGCACCGGGGACCAGGTCTGGTTCGAGGTCGCCGGCATCGAACCCGCGCATCAGCGCCCGTTCAACGACGTGAAACCTCAGGTCGAGGCGGCCTGGCACACCGACGAGGCCGCGAAGCGGCTCAGCGCCAAGGCGGACGATCTCGTCAAGGCGCTCAACGGCGGCCAAACGCCCGAGCAGGTCTCGACGAGCCTGAACAATGCCGCCATCACGCATGTCGGCGACCTGAAGCGGGCCGGCGCTGAAGGCGTGTCGACGGAGGTCGCCAGGGCCGCCTTCGATACCCGGGTCGGATCGGCCGGCTCGGTGGCAGGCCCGGACGGCAGCCGCATATTGTTCAAGGTGCTGGATAGCGTGGTGCCGGCGCTCGATGCCGACGATCCGCAAACGGCCCAGCTGGAGGGCCACTACCGCGATCTCTTCGCCAACGACCTACTGGCCGCCTATCTGTCGCGGCTCGAGAGCGGCATGAGCATCAAGATCAACCCGACCGCGATCGGCAACGCAAGCGGCGGCGAAGGATGATCGAGGTCGACCCGATCGCAGCGCCGAGCGTCGTCTCGACCGTCCTGGTGGCGGATCTCGAGACGCCCGTTTCGGCGTTCCTGAAACTGCAGGCCGGCGCAAGCGGCCCGATGTTCATGCTGGAATCCGTCGAGGGCGGTGCCACGCGCGGCCGGTATTCCATGATCGGGCTCGATCCCGACGTGATCTGGCGCTGCAGCGGTGCGGTGTCGGAAATCAACCGGCAGGCGGCCGTCGACCCCGATCGCTTCGAGCCATGCGCCGGCGCGCCGCTCGATGCCTTGCGGGCGCTGCTGGCCGAATCGGCCATCGCGCTTCCCGCCGGCATGCCGCCCATGGCGGCGGGCGTGTTCGGCTATCTCGGCTACGACATGGTGCGCCACATGGAGCGCCTCGCCCCGGCCAAACCCGATCCGATCGGGGTGCCCGACGCCGTGATGATACGCCCCCAGGTGATGGTGGTGTTCGACACGGTGCGGGACGAGATTTCCGTGGTCAGCCCCGTGCGGCCCGGCCCCGACGTCCCAAGCAGGGCCGCCACGGAAAGCGCCCAGGCGCGGATCGACCGCATCGTCGCCATTCTGGAAAGCCCGTTGGCGCATCGTGGCGCCCCGGCCGACCCTCACCTGCTGGCCGACGAGCCGTGCTCCAACACGCCGTCAGAGGCGTTCCTCGCCATGGTGGACCGGGCCAAGGATTACATCCGGGCCGGCGACGTGTTCCAGGTGGTGCTGTCGCAACGCTTCTCGGCGCCGTTCAGCCTGCCGCCCTTCGCGCTGTACCGCGCGTTGCGGCGGGTCAATCCGGCGCCCTTCCTGTCGTTCCTCGACTTCGGCGCGTTCCAGATCTGCTGTTCCAGCCCCGAGATCCTGGTGCGGGTGCGCGACGGCACGGTGACGATCCGGCCCATCGCGGGTACGCGCCGGCGCGGCGCCACCCCGGCCGAAGACGAGGCCCTGGCCCAGGATCTGCTGTCCGACGCCAAGGAACTCTCAGAACATCTGATGCTGCTCGATCTCGGCCGCAACGACGCCGGCCGGGTGTCGCGCATCGGCAGCGTCGCGGTGACCGACAAATTCTTCATCGAGCGCTACAGCCACGTCATGCACATCGTGTCGAACGTCGAGGGTGCGCTCGACCCGGCACATGACGCGATCGACGCGCTGGCGGCCGGCTTTCCGGCCGGCACCGTGTCGGGGGCACCAAAGGTGCGGGCGATGGAGATCATCGACACGCTCGAGCGCGACAAGCGGGGCATCTATGGCGGCTGTATCGGCTATTTCGGCGCCGGCGGCGAGATGGACACCTGCATCGTGCTGCGCACCTCGGTGATCAAGGACGGCACGATGCACGTGCAGGCCGGCGCCGGGATCGTGTTCGATTCCGATCCGGCCTCCGAGCAGGCCGAATGCGAGAACAAGGCCCGGGCCCTGGTGCGGGCCGCCGAGGAGGCGGTGCGCTTCGCGACGGCCGCGAAGCGGGGCCAGTGACACGCAGCACGGCCGCCGCCCACCAGCGCTGAGCGGCGGCGATCAGCCCGCCACGCGCAACAGCGAAGCGATATAGAATCCGTCCGTGCCGGTGCGCAGCGGCGACAGCCGCAGGCCGGGGCCGTGACGCGAGGCATGTTCGGCCAGGGCCGGCAGCCCGGCCCGTGTGGCCAGCACCGCCGCATCGATGGGCAGCAGCTCCGGCTGCCGGCCCAGCAGGGCGGCGACGCGATCCTCGTTTTCTTCTTTCAGGAACGAGCAGGTAACGAACAGCAGCCGGCCGCCCGGTTTCAGGAATCGCACGGCCTGATCCAGCACCTCGTCCTGCGCCTTGATGCGCTGCTCGAGCGCGCCGGGCCGCAACCGCCACTTGGCATCGGGGTTGCGGCGCCAGGTGCCGGTGCCGGTGCAGGGTGCGTCCACCAGGACGAGGTCGCAGCGCCCCGCGAGATCGCCAAGCACATCCGCTTCGCCGCGCGGCGCCCGCACCTGGGCGTTGCGGACGTCGGCCCGCGCCAGGCGATCGTAGATCGGCGCCAATCGTCGCCCGTCGCTGTCGGCCGCGTAGATCTGGCCCTTGTTGCCCATCTGGGCCGCGAGCGCCAAGGTCTTGCCGCCGCCGCCGGCGCACAGGTCGAGCACCTGCTGGCCGGGCATCGCTTCGCCCAGCAGAGCCGCGATCTGTGAGCCCTCGTCCTGCACCTCGACGAGGCCCTTGGCATAGGCCGGCTCCGCCACCATGGCGGGCGTTCGGTCGTTCGCGCCACGGGCGAGGCGGATGCCCACGGGGGAATGGGGCGTCTCGACCGGGTCGAGATGCGCCAGTGCCCGCAGGGCCTTGGCACGGTCGCCCTTGAGGCCGTTCACCCGCAGATCGACCGGCGCGCGGCGCGACAGGGCGGCGCCCTCATGCCCCGCCTCATCGCCGAAGGCGGCGTCGAGCGAAGGCGCCAGCCACTCGGGATAATCGCCGAGCACATGGGCCGGGGCCCCGTCCAGGCTGTCGGCTTCGAGCCGCGCGCGTTCCCCAGCGGTCAAGGCCGCCGGGGCGTGGTCCTGCCCCTGGCAGAGCCCCGCGATCGCTTCGGCGTCGAGCCCCCGGACGCGCCGGAGCGCGCCGAGCATGACGCCGCGCGGGCTGTCGTCGCCCATCACCCAGGCCGACGAGGCCCGCACCCGCATGGCGTCGTAAGCCAGGTCGGCGATGGCGGCCCTGTCCTTCGAACCGGCGAAGCGGTGGGTGCGTCCCCAGTCGCGCAACACCTCCGCGACGGGGCGGCGTTGCTCTTCCGTCACACCCAGGACCTCAATCGCCGCCGCAAGCCTTGCCGAGGGGTTCATTACCGTTTCGCCACATTTGGGCCAGGAAGGGCCGTATTGAACAGGAAGCGCCGCTCAGGCGGACGCCCGCTAGAAATTTCCAAAGCCCACGAAGGACTTCCATGACCCGGATTCTGTGCCGGTCGGCTTTCGCCGCCCTCGCCCTGTCGCTCGCGGCCTGCGCTTCGGCTCCGCCGCCGCCGCCGCCCGCCCCGATGGCTCCCGCCCGTCACGTCGACGCCAAGACCTCGCTCGAGAACCACATGTAAGCTGTTCGCACCGCGAACGCTTACATCGGTGCGGCTGCCGCGAGGCACCGCACCTTTTTTATGGTCGGGTGCGATCGTCGCCGGGGACCCGGGAGCCGCGCCGCCGGCCGAGGATCAGACGCCCGTCGGGTAGTTCGGGCTTTCGCGCGTGATCGCCACATCGTGGACGTGGCTTTCCCGCAGTCCGGCGCCGGTGATGCGATGAAAACGGGCCTTGGATTGGAAGTCCGCGATGGTGGCGGCCCCGACATAGCCCATTGCGGCCCGGAGGCCGCCGGCGAGCTGATGCAGGATCGGACCGGCAGGACCGCGATATGGCACCTGTCCCTCGATCCCTTCGGGCACCAGCTTCATCTGGTCCTTGATCTCCTGCTGGAAATACCGGTCGGCCGAGCCGCGCGCCATGGCGCCAACCGATCCCATACCTCGATAGGCCTTGAACGAACGGCCCTGATACAGGAACACCTCGCCCGGGCTCTCGTCCGTGCCGGCCAGCAGCGAACCGATCATCACGCTTTCCGCCCCGGCCCCGACCGCCTTGGCGAAGTCGCCGGAATATTTGATGCCGCCGTCGGCGATCACCGGCGTGTCCTGCTTGCGGGCTTCCTCGACGGCTTCCAGGATGGCCGTGAATTGCGGCACGCCGACGCCCGCCACGATGCGGGTGGTGCAGATCGAGCCCGGTCCAATGCCGACCTTGATGCAATCCGCACCGGCATCGATCAGCGCCTTGGCGCCTTCGCCCGTCGCGACATTGCCGGCGATGATGGCCACCTTGTTGGACTGGTGCTTCAGGCGGCTCACCTGGTCGAGCACCTGCTGGGAATGACCGTGCGCCGTGTCGACGATGATGCAGTCGACGCCCGCATCCATCAGCAGCAGCGATCGCTCGAACCCCTTGTCGCCGACGCTGGAAGCCGCCGCCACCCGCAGCCGCCCTTCGGCGTCCTTGCAGGCATTCGGGTGCATCGTCGCCTTTTCCATGTCCTTGACGGTGATGAGCCCGACGCAGCGCCCATCGTCATCCACCACCACCAGCTTTTCAATGCGGTTCTGGTGCAGCAAACGGCGGGCATCGTCGGGCTGCACGCCCTCGCGCACCGTGATGACCTTCTTGGTCATCAGCTCGTGCACCGGCTGGCCGGGGGAGTCAGCGAAGCGCACGTCGCGGTTGGTCAGGATGCCGAGCAGCGTCGCAGGGTGCTTGTGGGGCCCAGGCTCCACCACCGGGATGCCCGAAATGTTGTGGCGGCGCATCAGCTCGAGCGCATCCGCCAGCGTGGCATCGGCATGGATCGTGATGGGGTCCACCACCATGCCGCTCTCATAGCGCTTGACCTTGCGGACCTCCTCGGCCTGGATTTCAGGCTCGAGATTGCGGTGGATGACGCCGATGCCCCCCGCCTGTGCCATCGTGATGGCGAGGCGCGCTTCCGTCACGGTGTCCATGGCCGATGAAATCAGCGGCAGGTTCAGCTCGATCGTTCGGGTCAGCCGCGTCCTCAGGTTGACGTCGCGCGGCATCACGGTCGAATGGCCGGGTCGCAGCAGAACGTCGTCGAAGGTCAGCGCTTCGGACAGGATGGTGCTGAAGGCCATGTGCCACTCCGGTGCCGTCCAGGCGGCACGGGGCCGATGAACGAGGAAGGCAGCCGCGCGTGAAACCGACACGGCTGCAGGGAATTGGCAGTGGCGGATAGCATGGCGCTCCCCTCCTGCAAAGCCATGCCCGCCACCAAACCGCCACTTGCCCCGCCGAACAGGTCTCCCTTGTTCCGCGCGCATCCCTGTCCCGTAGCCGAGTTCGCCCCACACCGTGCCGCCCCGCCTCCTCACGCCGCTGATCGTCGCCTGCGCCTTGTTCATGGAGAACATGGACTCGACGGTGCTGTCCACTTCGCTGCCGGCCATCGCGCTCGACCTGCACCAGGACCCGATCGCGCTGAAGCTGGCGCTCACGTCCTACCTGCTCAGCCTGGCGGTCTTCATTCCGGCCAGCGGCTGGGCGGCCGACCGGTTCGGGGCCCGGACGGTGTTCCGCCTCGCCATCGTGGTGTTCACCCTCGGCTCCATCCTGTGCGGGCTGTCGGGCAGCCTCGGGGGGTTCGTGGCGGCCCGGGTGTTCCAGGGGCTCGGCGGCGCCATGATGGTGCCGGTCGGCCGGTTGATCTTGTTCCGCTCGGTGCCGCGGGCGGAGCTCGTCCAGGCGCTCGCCACCCTGACGATCCCGGCCCTGGTGGGCCCCATCCTCGGGCCGCCGCTCGGCGGCTTCATCACCACCTATGCGCATTGGCGCTGGATCTTCTGGATCAACGTGCCGATCGGCGTGCTCGGCGTCGTGCTGGCAACCTTGTTCATTCCCAACGTCCGGGAAACCGATCCCGGGCCGCTCGACGTGCGCGGTTTCGTGCTGTCGGGCCTCGGGCTGTCGTCGCTGATGTTCGGCCTGACGGTGGCCGGACGGGCCTTCGTGCCGCCATTGGCCGTATGGGGCCTCATCCTGGGGGGCGCCGTGGTGCTGGCCCTGTATTGCCGGCATGCCGCGCGGTTCGCCCATCCGATCCTCGACATCCGCCTGCTCGGCGTGCCGACCTTCCGGGCCAGCGTCGTCGGCGGCTTCCTGTTCCGGCTCGGCATCGGGGCCCTGCCGTTCCTGCTGCCGTTGTTGCTGCAACTCGGCCTCGGCATGTCGCCGTTCCGGTCGGGGTGCCTCACCTTCGCGGCGGCGGCCGGCGCCATGGCGATGAAGACGGCGGCGCAGCGCATCCTGCGCCGCTTCGGCTTCCGCGCCGTGCTGGCCGTCAATGCGCTGATCTCCAGCGCCTTTCTTCTGTCCTACGGCACATTCTCGGCCGGCACGCCCGTGTGGCTGATGTTCGGGCTGCTGCTGGCGGGCGGCTTCTTCCGCTCGCTCGAATTCACCGGCATCAACGCCATCGCCTATGCGGACATCGACAACCCCGCCATGAGCCGGGCCACGAGCTTCACCTCCGTGGCGCAGCAGCTGTCGTTGTCGAGCGGCGTCGCCATGGGGGCGGCCGTGATCGAGGGTTCACGCGTGCTGCACGGCGATCCCGTGCTACGGACCGCCGACTTCGGCTGGGCCTTTGTGGCCGTGGCGATCGTGTCGGCCTTGTCGGCGCTAGTGTTCTTCCGCCTACCGGGCAACGCGGGAGCCTCGCTGAACCCCGGGGCGCGTTATGCCGGCGCGTCGGCGGCGGTCGCGGCGCCCGCGCCGGACCCGGTGCCCCTGAACCCGGTCGCCAGGACGTAGAGTTCGGAAGAATCCTGCCGGCTCGATTGCGGCTTGACGTGGCGCACGGTGGCGAAGTCGCGCTTCAGCGTGGTCAGTAGCGTGCCCTCGGTGCCGCCCTGCAGCACCTTGGCCAGAAAGAAGCCGCCCGGCTTCAGCACCTCGCCGGCGAATTCGGTCGCGAGTTCCACCAGGGCCACGATCTTCAGGTGGTCGGTCTTGCGATGGCCCGTGGCATTGGCGGCCATGTCGGAGATCACACCATCGGCCCGGCCGTCCAGCATGGCCCGCACCTTATCGGGCGCCTCGGGCAGCAGGAAGTCCAGTTGGGCAAAGGTGACGCCGCCGATCGGCTCCATTTCCAGAAGGTCGATGGCCGCGATGCTGCCATGCCCCTTGTCGGCCCCGATGCGGCCCGCCGCAACCTGTGACCACCCCCCCGGGGCGGCCCCGAGGTCGACCAGCCGCTGGCCGTGCTTCAACAGCCGGTACTTGTCGTCGATCTCGATCAGCTTGAAGGCCGCGCGCGAGCGCCAACCCTCACGCCGTGCCGCCGCCACGTAAGGGTCGTTCAACTGCCGCTGCAGCCACAGGGTCGACGACAGCGACCGCTTGCGCGCCGTCTTGACGCGCGTCTTGATCGAGCGGCCGCCGGCGCGGCCGTCCGTCTCGGATTTCTCGGTCACCAGGCGGTTCTCGCTCCAGGAAGGCGCGCCCAAGCATTGTCGCGCAGCATCATCTTCATCAGGATTCCCTCCCGCAGGCCGCGATCGGCAATGCGCAGGCGCTCGCACGGGAAGGCACGTCGGATCGCCTCGAGGATGGCGCAGCCCGCCAGCACGAGATCGGCGCGATCGGGACCAATGCAGCCCTGGGCCGCCCGGGCCGCGAACGACATGCCGCGCAGCCGGCCCATCGCCAGCGTCACCTCGGCCTCGGACATCCACAGGCCATCGACCTGACGCCGGTCGTAACGGGGAAGGTCGAGGAACACGCCCGCCACCGTGGTCACGGTGCCGGAGGTGCCGAGCAGGTGGAAGCGGTCGCATCGGGCGTTGTTGCGGGCCTCGTCCACGAAAGGCGCCATCGCGGCCGACACGAAGGCCACCATGGCCTCGAAATCCGCATCCGTCACGTCGTGGCCGCCGAACCGGTCCGCCAACGTCACGACCCCGAGCGGCAGCGACGTCCAGGAGCGCATACGTTCCCTGACGGCATTCTCATCCTGGGTGCCGCACCGCCTTTGGCCGTCGAGCCACACTAGCTCGGAAGAGCCGCCGCCGATATCGAACAACAACACGCCTTCGGCCTGCCGGTCCGCCAGGGCGGCGCAGCCCGACGCCGCGAGCGTGGCCTCCGTTTCGCGGTCCACCACGTCGAGCGCGAGGCCGACTTCCTCTGCCACCCGGTCAATGAAGGCGGCACCGTTGCTGGCCTGCCGGCACGCCTCCGTGGCGACGAGGTGCATGCGGGTCACGCCACGCGCCCGCAGCTTGTCCCGGCAGACCGTCAGGGCCGACAGGGTCCGCTCGATGGCATCGGGGTTGAGCCGCCCGGTCAGCGCCAGGCCTTCGCCCAGCCGAACGATGCGGGAAAAGGAATCGACGATGCGGAACCCGTCGTGCGACGGCCGGGCCACGAGGAGACGACAATTATTGGTGCCAAGGTCAAGGGCGCCATAAAGGGGCTGGGCCGCCTCTGCGACGCGCGCGGCCCCCGGAGTGGGCTGGGGCGAGCGGCTGTCCAGCAACGTGGCCGTGTCCATTCCCTCCTCCATCGCTCCCAACCGATGCACCTGCGTCTTGTTCGCGCTGGGGGCGACTGTACAGGTCCCGATTTCAAAAAGCCAAGCCAGGGCGGCACAATAGCCGGGATGGTCAAGGCAGAACGGCCGAAACCGACCCGGTCGGACAGCCGCCGAATGATTGATGGACGGTGAACGGATCGCGTTAATTCCGCATCGGTCGCGCATGCCTGCTCATGCGGCATTGCACAGGTAATTGGCTTGCAACGCACAATCGGAAGGCACAAATACAGTCCACGAGATTGAGAAGGATAATTGTTGTGCTTGTGCGTCTACAAACTGTGCTGAAGTCCCTGCGTGAGCGTCATCAACGTCACCTAGCCATCCGCGAGTTGTCGGCTTTGAACGACCATCAGCTCGCCGACATCGGTGTCGAGCGTGGCTCGCTGGTGGATGCCGTCAATGGCCGCGCCATGCGGTCGGCGTCGTTCTGAAGATCGACACCCTTATTGGCTGCGGATAGGGCTAGCCTTCCGCACCCGATCGGTGTATCGACCCGACGGAATTAGGGCGCTGCCGTTCGCAGGATCGGCAGCCTTTTTGCTTGTGGAGCTGACCGTGGCCGTCCCGAAACGAAAAACCTCTCCGATGAAGCGCGGCTTCCGCCGTTCGGCCGATGCCTTGGCACAGCCGACCTACGTGGAAGACAAGGATTCGGGTGAGCTGCGCCGTCCGCACCATGTCGATCTGAAGAGCGGCATGTATCGTGGCCGCATGGTGCTGAAGCCGAAGGCTGCCGCAGCCGACGCCGAATAAGCGTTCGATCGACGGATCGATGGATTAGCGCCGCCGGCCTCGCCGCGCGGCGTTTTTTTTATTGCGTCTCTGCCGCGGTCATCGGGGTGACGGTGTTGCGTGGGCTGCGCTTCACACTGGCCACCACCGCACCGGCGACGATCATCAGGCAGGCCACACCCAAGGTCCAGGTCGGCCGTGCGATGCCGCAGGCCACCAGGATCAGCGTCGACAGCACGGGAGCCGCATAGGAAACGACGCCCAGGAGACGGATGTCGCCGCGTTTGACGCCATGATCCCAGACATAGAAGGCCACCCCCACGGGCCCGAGCCCCAAGGCCACGATGGCGGCCGTTTGCGACGGCGTTTCGGGCCACACGGTCGGTTCCCAGATTCCGTGCGCCACAGCTGCCAGCAATGCCGTCATGAGGCAGAAGCCTCCCACGGCGTCGGTCGGCACCGCGCGTAACTGGCGCGACAACACCGAATAGCTCGACCACACCAGGGCACAGGCGGCCGCCAGCCCGTAGCCGAGCAGGTGATCGGCCGCGAAAGCCGTCGCACCCTCCTGCTTGCTGCCGATCAACACTATGACGCCCGCAAAGCCGAGCAGCGCACCGACGATATGCCGAGGCGCGAGGCGCTCGCCCGGAAGGGCTGCGGATAACAACACGATCAACAGGGGCCACAGATAGGCGATCAACCCGGCCTGGGCGGGCGGCGCCTGCCGCAGGGCCGCAAAGTACAGCGCATGATAGCCGAACAGGCCGCCGACCCCGACGGCCCAGACCGGCAGCGGCTGGCGTAGCGCCCCGAGCCTGCCCCGCATCGCCGTGACGCTCACCCCCAGTGTGCCGCCGATCGCGAAGGTGAGCGCCGCGAGCTCGAAAGGCGGGATCGTACCGGTCGCGGTCGTCAACAGCGCGAGACAGGACCAAAGGAGGACGGCCGTGAAGCCGATAACGGTGGCAAGCATGGTGCCTGCATAGGCAGGACGGAGGCGCGGCGCAAACCCGGCCTGCGGCAACGGCACCCTCCTGCCGCCCGGGCGACACCCTCGCCCGTCGCGGCAAAAGCCCTAGAACCTGCCGGACCACAAGGAGGGCGTTCCATGAGCACCGTAACCCTGAGCGACAAAGGCCTGTCGATCTTTGTTTTTGCGGCCTACCACCAGCTGACGTCCGGTGAACCGGTCCTCGAGGTCGTGCTGCGCGACTCCGCCGGCCATGCGGCAGACCCGCAGGGGGTGCGCGAGGTCGAGGACGGCGGCCTCGCACGGGTGGAGAACGGCCGCGCCGTCTTCAGCGACGCCGGCTTGGCCTATCTCGAAACGGTGCTGCAGGCCATCCGGGCAACGGCCGGCAAAGCCGAAAGCGGCCGCGCCGTCGCCTGACCGACGCTCAGCGGTTGCGGCGCGCGTCCCGACGCGCGCCGGTCTGCCGGGTCGGCGCATGAAAGTCGTCGGGCTTGCGCCGGACCCAGGCGAGGAAATCGGCCAGTTCCGGAGCCTCCCGCAAGGCTTCGACGGTGCGGAGGCGACGCGCGAGATCCGCCTCGGAAAAGCGGGCGTGCAGGGCGCTATGGCAGATCTGATGCAGCAGCACGGTCTCCCCCTTGGCGCCGCCCTTCAGTTTCGGCACGAGATGGTGCCGGCTCGCCTTGGCGCCCCGGGGGATCGGTCGTTCGCAGAAAGGGCACACGGCCTGCGGGTCTGAATGGGTCATCACGGCCAAGTTGCGGATCGACCTGACAGATCGGGCGTTGCCGACGCCCGGCAATGCGCAAGGCCGCGCCTGCGATCGTGGGTCACAGCATCGCGGGCGGGCTGAAGAAGCTTCGGCGCCCGCCCGCCTGCGCAACCGCCAGCCCCTTCAGGCAGAACCCGACGACCGTTCCCGGCCGACGCTACGCCCGAAATCCGCCCGGGCGGGTCAACGACCCAGCCCGCCACGAGAGGAGTCGATTCCTCAATAGATCGCCATACCCCCATGCACCGGCAGCAAAGCGCCTGTCGTGTAGCTGGCGTCGTCGGACGCGAGATACACATAGGCGCCGGCGAGTTCGGCAGGTTGACCAGGGCGGCCCATGGGCGACTGGCTGCCGAAGGTCTTCACCTGTTCGGCTTCCATGCCGGTGACGATGAAGGGCGTCCAGATCGGCCCCGGCAGCACGGCATTCACCCGGATGCCCTTGTCGACCAGCATCTGGGCGAGACCGATGGTGAAGTTCGCGATGGCGGCCTTGGTGGCCGAATAGGCCAGCAACCCCGGCATCGGGTGCTTGGCATTGACCGACGACGTGTTGATGATCGACGAGCCGGGCCGCATGTGCGGCACCGCGGCCTTGCTCAGATAGAACTGCGCGTGGATGTTGGTGGCGAAGGTTGCCTCCCATTCCTCGTCCGAAATCTCGTCGAGCGCCGTATGGGTGGCCTGGAAGGCCCCGTTGTTGACCAGGATGTCCAGACGGCCGAAACGGTCGACCGCCGCCTCGACGAGGCTCCGGCAATGCGCAGGCTTCGAGATGTCGCCCGGCAAGAGGATGGCTTGGCGCCCGGCTTCCTCGATCGACTTCGCGGCCGCGGCGGCATCGCCTTCTTCATCGAGGTAGGACAACAGCACGTCGGCGCCTTCCCGGGCGAAGGCAAGCGCCACAGCACGGCCGATGCCGGAATCGGCGCCGGTGACGAGCGCCACGCGGCTTTCGAGCTTGTTCGAGCCCTTGTAGGTGGTTTCGCCGTGATCGGGCTGCGGGTTCATCTTGGCCGATGAGCCGGGAAACGGCTGCAGTTCCGTGTGGAAGGGCGGCTTCGGATAGCGGGTGCGCGGGTCGACGGCCATGGTGGTTCCCTGTGGACAAGCGTTCGTGGCCGGCCTGCCTGCGCCGCCCGGCTCGGGTCGTTTAACGTCTCGCTCACCATCCGGATCTACCCTGCGGTAACTTCACGCGGAGAAAAAACATGACGGACACAGTGGGTATCGCGGGCGATCGCATCCGGTCGTTCATCGAGCGCGTCGAGCAGATCGAGGAAGAGCTGAAGGCGCTCAACGAGGGCAAGAAAGAGGTTTTCGCCGAAGCCAAGGGCGAGGGCTTCGACGTCAAGGTGCTGAAGGAGATCCTGAAGCTGCGCAAGCAGGACAAGGACGAGCGCGACGAGCAGGAATCGCTGCTCGACCTCTACATGCGGGCCATGGACGGCGGTGGCGCCGAGGTGCCGCTCGCCAAGGCGGCTTGAGCCAAGCCAGCTTGTCCTCCCCGCGCTAAGGCTCGCCCGTATCGGGCTGCAGGCCGAGTGCCCCGGCCAGGGCCGGCGCGAGGTCGCCGCCCTGCCCCACCACGATGCGGTCGAGGTTAAGCCAGCCCGCCATAAGCCGCAGCTCCTCGGCCAGCGCCTCCGGCAATGCCGCCGGCGCGCCCGGCTCGCGATGAGCGTTCTGCACCCGCAGGACGCCGGCCTTGCGGTCGGCCTTCAGGTCGACCCGGGCCGCGATGGTGTCGCCAAGCAGAAACGGCAGCACGTAATACCCGTGCAGCCGCTTGGCGGCCGGCGTGTAGATCTCGATGCGATAGCGCAGGCCGAACAAGCGTTCGGTCCGGGCCCGTTCCCAGACGATCGGATCGAAGGGGGCCACCAGCGCCCGCGCGGTGGCCCGACGCGGCCGGCGCGCATCACGATGCAGGTAGGCCGGCTGCGTCCAGCCCGCGACCGTGACGGGCAGCAGTTCGCCCGCCTCCACAAGCTCCGCCACGCGCGGCCGGGCGTCCTCGGACGATTGGCGGAAATAATCGCGCAGGTCGTTCAGCGTCGCGATGCCGAGCGCCCGCGCGGCGCGGGCCAGCAGGCCGCGATGGGCCTCGGCTTCGGGTGGCGTCGGCACGCTGAGGATCGCGGCCGGGATGACGCGCTCGGTCAGGTCGTAAACACGCTCGAAGGTCCCGCGCCGAGTGCGGGTTGTGACGAGCCCGCTCCAGAACAGCCATTCCAGCGCCCGTTTGCCATCGCTCCACCCCCACCAGCCGCCCTGCCCGCGCGCGCCCTCGAGATCAGAGGCGCAAAGCGGCCCGCGCCTGTGGATCTGATCCATGACGGCAATGGCCTCGGCGCGCCGCTCGCCGGCGAAGGGCGCCAGGCCGCCGTAGATGCCGAGGCCCCGCTCGGCCCGCGCCATGCGCCAGCGCAAGTGCCGATGCAGGTCGAGCGGCAACAGCGAGGCCTCGTGGGCCCAATATTCGAAAAGCCGCGGCCGGGGCCCCCAGGCGATCGCCTCGAGCAGGTCGCGCCGATAGGCGCCGAGCCGGGAAAACAACGGCAGATAGTGGGCGCGCGCCACGACGTTGACGCTGTCGATCTGCAGCAGGTTGAGGCGACTGATTGCCCGGCTGAGCGTACCCGCGTCGAGGACGCCCTCGGGCCGCAGCCGATCGAGCCCCTGCGCCGCAAGAGCGATGCGGCGCGCCTGGGCGAGGGAAAGGTTTTCGAGCACGGTCGGACCCTACCGCCCCCGCGGCCCTCCTGCCACCGCGATCGGCAGGAGACTTCGGATCACTGCGCGGCGACGAGTGCCATGCGGCGGCGGCGCGACAGCACGCCGTCGAACGCCAACACCACGAGCCCTGTGGCCGCCATGCCGGCACTGAGCAACGGCAGCTGGGCGTAGGAATAACCAGCGAGCAGCATCTGCCCTCCGAGCCAGGCCCCGATGGCGTTGCCGAGGTTGAAGGCGCTCTGGTTGAGCACGGAGGCGAGGTTCGGCGCGCCGACGGCCCCATCGACGACGCGGGACTGCAACGGCACCGTGCTGGCCAGATGCACCAGCCCCCAGCCGGTCACGATCGCGGCGGCCTGGATGGGCCCGCTGGCCGCAACGCTGAACACCACCAGCACCAGGATCAGCACCGCCCCGAGGCCCAGCATGGAGGTCAACTGACGCCAATCCGCAAGGCGCCCCCCGACGAGGTTGCCGACCGTCATGCCGACGCCGAACAACACCAGCACGAGGGTCACGCCGCGCGGCGACACACCCGCCACAGTTTCGAGCAGCGGCGTCACATAGGTGAAGGTGGCAAACAGGCTGCCCGACATCATCACGCTGACCAGCATGGGCAGCAGCACGGCAGGGCGGCCAAGGACGCGCATCTCCTGGCCGAGCCGCGTCGGCTGCGACACGGTCGAGGCCGGTAGCCAGCGCCACACCGCCAGGGCCGCCAGGATGCCGATCGGCACGATGGCCCAGAAACTCATGCGCCAACCGGCCCATTGGCCCAGCGCGGTGCCGAACGGCACGCCCAGCACATTGGCGAGCGTGAGCCCCGAGAACATGATCGACACCGCCATGGCGCGCTGCTGCGGCGGCACCAGCGTGGTGGCCACCACGGCCCCGATGCCGAAAAAGGTGCCATGGCAAAGCGAAGTGAGCAGCCGCGCCGCCAACAGGAAGCCATAGCTCGGCGCCACGGCGCAGAGCAGGTTGCCGATGACGAACAAGCCCATCAGCCCCAGCAGCGCCGTCTTGCGCCCGACACCCGACAACAGGGCCGCCATCACGGGCGATCCAAACGTGACGCCGAGCGCGTAGCCGCCGATCAGCAGGCCGGCCGCCGGGATGCTCACATCGAGGTCGCGGGCCACGTCGGGCAGCAGGCCCATGATGACGAATTCAGTGGTGCCGATCCCGAACGAGGCGATCGCCAAGGCGATCAGCGACATGGGCAGTTTCATGAAAGGCAGCCCGTGCTGGCGAGGAATGCCAGCTTTGTAGCGGCTCGGGCGCCATGGCGAACACCGCTAATTTCGCAATGCAGCACACCAGTGCGACAGGAGCCGCCTCAGGCAGCCCCCATCGAAACACCGTGATGATCGGAGGCTCAAAGCTTCCGCACCGCACCCTTGGCGGCGCTGGTGGTCATGGACGCATAGGCCTTCAGCGCCATCGTCACCTTGCGCTTGCGGGTTTCGACCGGAAGCCAGCCTTTGGCATCCTGGGCCTGGCGGCGGGACGCCATCTCGGCTTCGCTGACTGCGAGGTGGATGGACCGGTTCGGGATGTCGATCTCGATCGGATCGCCTTCCTGCACCAGGCCGATGGCGCCGCCTTCGGCCGCCTCGGGCGACACGTGGCCGATGCAAAGGCCGGAGGAGCCGCCCGAAAAGCGGCCGTCGGTCACCAGCGCGCAAACCTTGCCGAGGCCCTTCGATTTCAGGTAGCTCGTCGGATACAGCATCTCCTGCATGCCGGGACCGCCGCGCGGTCCTTCGTAGCGGATCACCACCACGTCGCCGGCCGCAACGCCGCCGTTCAGGATGCCCAGCACCGCCGCATCCTGGCTTTCGAAGATGCGGGCCGTGCCAGTGAATTTCAGAATGGAATCGTCGACACCGGCCGTCTTCACGATGCAGCCATCCTCGGCGATGTTGCCGAACAACACCGCGAGGCCACCATCCTTCGAATAAGCATGTTCGACCGAGCGGATCACGCCGGCCTTGCGGTCGGTGTCGACGTCGTCGAAGCGTTCGGCCTGGCTGAACGCCACCTGGGTCGGCACGCCGCCCGGCGCCGCCTTGAAGAATTCATGCACGCTGGCGCTCTTGGTGCGCACCACATCCCAGCGGTCGAGCGCGGCCCCGAGGGTGCCGGCATGAACGGAGCCGGCATCGGCATGGATCAGGCCGCCCCGCTCGAGTTCGCCCAGAATGCCCATGATGCCGCCCGCGTGGTGGACATCCTCCATGTGGACGTCGGCGACCGAAGGCGCGACCTTGCACAACACCGGCACGCGACGCGACAGCCGGTCGATGTCGGCCATGGTGAAGTCGACCTCCGCCTCGTGGGCAGCGGCCAGAAGGTGCAACACCGTGTTGGTGGAGCCGCCCATCGCGATGTCGAGCGTCATGGCGTTCTCGAAAGCCTTGAAGCTCGCCACCGAGCGCGGCAGCACGCTGGCGTCGTCCTGCTCGTAATAGCGGCGGGCGAGGTCCACCACGAGGTGGCCGGCCTCGACGAAGAGCCGCTTGCGGTCGGCGTGGGTGGCGAGCGTCGAGCCATTGCCGGGCAGCGACAGGCCGAGCGCCTCCGTCAGGCAGTTCATCGAATTGGCCGTGAACATGCCCGAGCAGGAGCCGCAGGTCGGGCAGGCCGAACGCTCGATGACCTTGACGTCTTCCTCGTCAACCCGGTCGTCGGCGGCCGCGATCATGGCGTCCACAAGGTCGAGCTTCTTGGTGACGCCGGACTTCAGCACCGCCTTGCCGGCCTCCATGGGGCCGCCCGACACGAAGACGGCCGGAATGTTGAGCCGCATCGCGGCCATCAGCATGCCGGGGGTGATCTTGTCGCAATTCGAGATGCACACCATGGCGTCGGCGCAATGGGCGTTGACCATGTATTCGACCGAGTCGGCAATCAACTCGCGCGAGGGCAGCGAATACAGCATGCCGTCATGGCCCATGGCGATGCCGTCATCGACCGCGATAGTGTTGAATTCCTTGGCGACGCCGCCGGCCTGCTCGATCTCGCGCGCCACCAACTGGCCAAGGTCCTTGAGGTGGACGTGGCCGGGCACGAACTGGGTGAAGGAATTCACCACCGCGATGATAGGCTTGCCGAAATCGGAATCCTTCATCCCGGTGGCGCGCCAAAGGCCACGCGCGCCGGCCATGTTGCGACCGTGGGTGGTGGTGCGGGAACGATAGGCGGGCATGGCGAAGGCTTTCAGGCGGCCTCGCGCGCGGACGCGCGGGCGATCATTCGCTTGTGATCTAATCCCCTCGGCACGGTTTGGCTAGCGTCGGCGGATTGCGGAGCTGTGTCACTCGCGCGCCACGCCGGGCCGCGCGTTTAACCAAAATCCGAATGGACGCTTCGCGTTACGGCGCGCCGCCCTACATTGGCTGCGGCCGGATGGAACGCAGCCGTCCACCCTTCCCTGCCGCGAAGCGAAACCGAATGTCGTCGAGCCTTTTCCGCACCATCCTCCTGTCCACCGTGCTGGCCACCGGCCTGGGGAACGCCGCGCATGCCGCGCAATGCGGCAACACGGGCGCCGGGTTCGACAGCTGGAAGCAGCAGTTTTCCGAGGAAGCCCGCGCCCATGGCGTCGGCGAAGCCGGCCTCGCGGCGCTGGCCGACACCCACTACAATGGGCCGACCATCGCGGCCGACCGCGGGCAGCACAGCTTCAAGCTGTCCCTCGACCAGTTTATGGCGAAGCGCGGCGGCAGCGTCATCGTCAGTCAAGGCCGGCGGCTGAAGCAAACGGATGCCTCGATGTTCGCCTCGATCGAGGACCGGTATGGCGTGCCGCCGGGCCCGCTGCTGGCGATCTGGGGCATGGAAACAGGGTTCGGCAAAATCCGCGGCAACCAGGAGATCATCTCGGCCACCGCCACCCTGGCCTATGATTGCCGGCGCACGGCGTATTTCACCGATCAGCTGTATGCGGCGCTCGAGCTCGTCGACAAGGGCGTGCTGCAGAGCGGCACGCGCGGCTCCATGCACGGCGAGGTCGGCCACACCCAGTTCCTGCCGAAAAACATCCTGCAATATGGGGTCGGCGGCAGCCTCGACGTGGCCCAGAACGCGCTCGCCTCGACGGCGAACTTCCTGAAGGCGCATGGCTGGCAGCGCGGCGCCGGCTACCAGCCGGGCGAGCCGAACTTCGCCGCCATCCAGGCCTGGAACGCCGCCACGGTCTATGAGCAGTCGATCGCGCTGATCGGGGGCCGGATCGACGCCAACTGATCAGGCGTCGGGGTCGGCGATCGTGCTGACGTGCGCCGCCACCACGCGCCAGCCTGCCGGCATGCGGGCCCAACTCTGCATCTGACGGCCGACGCGGCCGGGCGACGAGGCCCGTCGGAACAACGTCGAAGCGGTCGCGAAATCGCGGCCGTAGGTGGTGATGACCGTGGCTTCGAGGTCGCGGCCGAGATCGCCGGCCGGCCGCCCGAACCGGAAGGCTCGGATGGCCTCGATGCCGTACAGGTTTTCACCGCCGCCATAGCGGATCGTCCGCTCATCTGACCAGAAGAGTTCGTCCAGCACCGCGACGTCGTTGCCGATCAACGCGGCCTCGTAGCGGGCGAACACTGCCTCGACTTCGAGCAAAATGGCAGGGTCGTTGACGATCATGGATGCAATCCTCGGCTGAGGCCCGGTGGGGCCGGGCTGGTGCGCGACTTGCAAGCAAGTCCGGCACCACCGGAACCCCGATTATGGCCATTTCGCTCGATCTCGCGGCATTGCATGCCCATTACGCCCAGGGTGGCGACCCACGGGCCGTGCTGGCGGACTGCCTGGACCGGCTCGCCCGCCTCGACGACCCAGGCATCTTTCTCGCCCTCGCGGATGGTGCGGCCCTCGACGCGGCAGTGGCGGCGCTCGGGCCCTATGACCCGATCGGCAATCCGCTCTGGGGCGTGCCCTTCGCGGTGAAGGACAACATCGACCTCGCGGGCCTGCCCACCACGGCCGCCTGCCCGGCCTTCGGCTTCACGCCGGCCCGTTCGGCCACCGTGGTGGAGCGGCTCGTCGCGGCTGGCGCGGTGCCGCTCGGCAAAACCAACCTCGACCAGTTCGCCACCGGCCTCGTGGGCCTGCGCACGCCCCATCCGGCGCCGCGCAACAGTTTCGATGCCACTATCGTGCCGGGCGGCTCGTCGTCGGGCTCGGCCGTCGCGGTGGCGCAGGGCCTCGTGAGCTTCGCGCTCGGCACCGACACCGCGGGGTCCGGCCGGGTGCCGGCCGCGCTCAACAACCTGGTCGGGCTGAAACCTTCGCTCGGCGCCCTCTCGACGCGCGGCGTGCTGCCGGCCTGCCAAACGCTCGATTGCGTGTCGATCTTCGCCTTGACGGTGCCGGATGCCTGGCAGGTGTTCGGCGTGGCGTCGGCTTATGATGCAGCCGACCCCTGGTCGCGCCCCCTCGCGGCCCGCGACCCGCGCGAAGCGCCCCAGGCGCCACGCCTCGGGGTGCCGGACCGGACAAGCCGCATCTTTCTCGGGGACGCCCAGGCCGAGGCGGCCTTCGAGGCCGCGCTCGCATTGGCGACGCGCCTCGGCGCCGATCTGGTCGAGGTGGACCTGTCGCCCTTCTTCGAGGTGGCGCGGCTGCTTTACGAGGGCGCCTGGGTGGCGGAGCGCTTCCAGGCCATTCGCGGCTTCGTGACCGAGCATGCCGAGGCGCTGCATCCCGTCACGCGCGATATCATCCTGGGGGCCGAGCGCTATTCGGCCGCCGACGCCTTCGCGGGCCTCTACAGGTTGGCGGAACTCCGCCGGGCGAGGGAGCCTTTGTGGGACGCTATCGACCTGATGCTGGTGCCGACCTATCCGCGGCCGGTCGGCGTCGCCGAGGTCGCGGCCGATCCGATCGGCCCCAATGCAAGCCTCGGCACCTACACGAACTTCGTCAACCTGCTCGACCTTTGCGCCCTGGCGGTGCCGGCACCGTTCCGGCAGGACGGTTTTCCGTCCGGCGTGACGTTGATCGGGTCGCGCGGCACCGACGCGAACCTCGCCGGCTTCGGAGCGCGCCTGCAGGCCGCCGCCGCCACGCCGCTCGGTGCCACCGGAATCGCGCAACCGACGCAGGCCTTTGCGCCAAATGAGGCCGTGATGCCGGACGGCCTCGAGATCGCCGTGGTGGGCGCCCACCTGTCGGGCATGCCGCTCAACGGCGAATTGACCCGGCTCGGCGGCACCCTGGTGCGCACCGGCCAGACCCTTCCGGCCTATCGGCTTTACGCCCTGCCGGGCGGCCCGCCCGAGCGGCCGGGTCTCGTACGCGTGGAAGAAGCCGAGGGCCACGCCATCGCGGTCGAGGTGTGGCGGCTGCCGGCCGACGGCTTCGGTCGCTTCGTGGCCGCCATCCCGGCGCCGCTCGGCATCGGCACCCTGCGGCTCGCCGACGGCACGATGCCGAAGGGCTTCCTGTGCGAGACCGCCGCCTTGGCTGGGGCACGAGACATCTCAAACCATGGCGGCTGGCGCGCCTATCTGGCCGCCGCGGCGAAGCAACCGTGACCGGACCTCAACGGACCACCAAGGCCCAGGACATCTATCTGGCGCTCGCCGACGACATCGCGCACGGGCGGCTGCCGCCCGGGACGCTGCTCGACGAAGTCGGCATCGCGACCCGCTTCGCCGTCTCCCGCACGCCGATCCGTGAAGCCCTGCGTCAGCTCGAGCGCTGCGGCCTGGCCGAATCACGGCCCCACAAGGGCGCCGTGGTGCGCCGCGTGTCGGAGCAGGAGCTCGACGAGATGTTCGCCGTGATGGCGGAGCTCGAAGGCCTTTGCGCCCGCTGGGCCAGCCGCGCCATGACGACGGCCGAGCGGCGCGCCTTGCGGGCCCTGCATGCCGAGGGAGCCGCCTGCGTACAGGCGGGCGACCGCCGCGCCTATGTGGCGCTCAACGACGCCTTCCACACGGCCCTCTACCAAGGCAGCCACAATGGTTATCTGGCCGAGCTGGCTCAGGATGCGCGGCGGCGCGTGGCGCCTTTCCGCCGGGCCCAGTTCGACGAGCTCGCCCGACTGGCTTTGTCGCATGCCGAACACGACCGGGTGCTGCAGGCGATCGAGCGCGGCGATGATGCCCGGGCTCAGACCGAGATGCGGGCCCACATCGGCGAAGTGCGAAGCGCCGTCGATGGCGTCTACGCGTCGCATCGCTCAGAGCAGCGCCATCTGATGCCGACGAAATAAGCAGGACGGCTCAGCCTTGCATGCAATCGCCCAGCGAGGGCGGCTGGTATGGGGGTTGCATGACGGCCTGTGAAACGTGAGGCGGCCGCATGGCCGCTCCCTCCCTACCAAGGATTTCGCAATGCCGGTTGACCTCCACCTGAATCGACGCCGGCTGCTGCAGGCCGGTGCAGGCATCGCGGGCCTGGCGCTTGGCGCCGGTCCCCTGCGGCAGGCTCGGGCCGCCACCGATCTGACGATCGGCGTCATCTATGTGGGCGCGCGCGACGACTTCGGCTGGAACCAGTCCCATGCGGAGGCGGTGCAGACGCTGAAGACCGTGCCGGGCATCAAGGTGGTCGAAGAAGAAAACGTGCCCGAGACCGACGCGGTGTCGAAAACCATGGAGTCGATGATCGCCCTCGATGGTGCGGGGCTGATCCTGCCGACCTCCTTCGGCTACTACAACCCCTTCGTGATCGACGAGGCCAAGGGGCACGCCGACGTCCAGTTCCGCCACGCGGCGCCCTTGTGGACCGATAAGGACCCGAAGAACGCCGGCTCCTATTTCGCCTTCCTGGATCAGGCCCATTACGTCGACGGCGTCGCGGCCGGCGCCGCCTCGGCGTCCGGTAAGCTCGGCTTCGTGGCCGCCAAGCCGATCGGCATCGTGCTGCGCAACATCAACTCGTTCCTGCTCGGCGCCCGCACCGTCAATCCGAACGCCACCGTGCGGGTGATCTTCACCGGCGACTGGTCGCTGCCGGTGCGCGAGGCCGAAGCCACCAACGCCCTGGTGGATGCCGGCTGCGACCTCATCACCTGCCATGTCGACGGCCCCAAGGTGGTGATCCAGACGGCCGAGTCGCGCGGCGTCAAAAGCTGCGGCCACAACGCCTCTCAGGCGCCGCTGGCGCCCAAGGGCTTCGTGACCGGCGCCGAATATAAATGGGCCACCATCTACACCGGTTTCGCGGACCTCCTGTCGAAGGGCCAGCCGCTGCCGAACGTCACCTTCGGCGGCTACGACAAGGACATGGTGAAGAACACGGCTTTCGGGGCCGGCGCCACCGACAAGGCCCGCATGGCGGCCGAGGCCGCCATCAAGGACCTCAAAGCCGGCAAGCCGATCTGGACGGTGCCGGTCAAGGACAACAAGGGCAACGTGGTGCTGCCGAAGGCTGGCTACGACAACTACGCCCCCGAGCTGAACAGCATGACCTATCTGGTCGATGGCGTGGTCGGCTCCACCACCTGATCGCGTCACCCTGCCCGCCGCCCTTCGGGGTCCGGCGGGCATCATCCGGCCCCGAGGGAGCCACGCCTTGCCCGCACGCATCGTTCCTTGACCGACGTCGCCGATCCTTCCCGGCCCCTGCACGGCCTCGCGCCCGCCCCGATGGTCATGCTCGGGTCGCCGCTGGGCCATCGCCTGCGCGCCGGCTCGGAATATCTCGTCATCCCGGGGCTGGCCGTGGTGGCGTCGCTGGTGTTGTTCTCGATCTTTCTGGCTGCCATCGGCAAATCGCCGACCACATTCCTGAGCCTGCTCTGGCTCGGCGGTTTCGGCACTGCCTTTTCGTGGGGCAATACGCTGCAACGGGCCTCGCCGCTGATCCTCACGGCCCTGGCGGTGGCGATCCCGGCTCAACTCGGGCTGACGATCATCGGCGGCGAAGGGGCGCTGGTGCTTGGCGGCGTCGCGGCGGCCGCGGTCGCGATCCCGTTCGTCGGCTCGGGCGTGTCGGCCTGGCTGGTGATGCCGGCCATGGTGGTCATGGCGGTCGGCATCGGGGCCTTGTGGATCGGCCTCGCGGGTTGGCTGCGCTACCGGCGCGGCGTCAACGAGACGATCGCGTCGTTGTTGCTGTCCTATGTGGCGATTGCCCTGATGAACTTCTTCGTCGAGGGGCCGCTGCGGGACCTCGCGCAACCCGTGAAAGCCTCGACGCTGCCGATCGGCACCGCCTATGCGGTCGGCAAGATCCCCGGCCTCGCGGTGCATTGGGGGTTCCCGACCGGCGTCGGGCTGGCGCTGGCGCTCGGGGTGCTAATGTCGCGCACCACCTTCGGATTTGCAGCCAAGATCACCGGCGGCAACATGCGGGCCGCCCAGGCCCAAGGGCTGCCGGTCGGGCGGCTGATCACGACCTGCACGATGATCGCCGGCGCCTGCGCGGGCCTGGCGGGCTATTTCGAGGTGGCGGCCGTGCAGGGCCGGGCCAATGCGTCGCTCGCGGCGGGCTATGGCTTCACCGGCATCCTGGTGTCGTTCCTGGCACGCCACAATCCGGTCGCCATCGTGCCGGTCGCCATCCTGCTGGGCGGTCTCAGTGCCGCCGGTGGTATCGTGCAGCGGCGCATGGGCCTGCCGGACGCCACCGTGCTGCTGCTGCAGGGGCTGATCTTCGTGGTGCTGCTGGCGTCGGAAACGCTCTATGGCCGCTTCGCAATCTTCCGGCCCGACGGCGGCGGAGGGCGAACTTGAGGCGCTATTACACTTCACCTCATTCCGGACGCAGCGAAGCGGAGATCCGGAACCGGGGCGCCTCGGCAGCCCAAGACCTTTGCACACCGGTTCCGGGTTCGCCTCCGGCGCCCCGGAATGAGGTGCGTAAGCGCGGCGCCGGAGGCCGCCCATGAATCCGCTCGGCACCATCCTGTTCGCCATGCTGGGCGGCGCCATCCGGGTGTCGACCCCCTTCATGTTCGTGGCGCTCGGCGAATGCCTGACCGAGAAGTCGGGCCGCATCAATCTCGGCCTCGAAGGCACGCTGGTGCTCGGCGCCATGGGGGGCTACGCCACCGCCTATGGCACCGGCTCACCCTGGCTCGGCGTGCTGGCCGGAGGCTGCGCCGGGGTGCTGCTCGGCCTGTTGCACGGCGCCCTGTGCAGCTTGCCCAAGGTCAACGACATCGCGGTCGGCATCGCCTTGATGAGCTTCGGCACCGGTGTCGCCTTCTTCTTCGGCAAGCCCTTCATCCAGCCGCAGGCGCCACGCCTGCCTTCCGTGCCGCTTGGCGACTGGACCGGCGTGCCGCAGCTCGCGGAAGCCCTGCAGATCAACCCGTTGTTTCTTCTCGGCCTCGCGGCCGCCGCCCTGATGGCCTGGAGCTTCGGCAACACGCGCTGGGGCCTCGTGGTGCGCACCACGGGCGACTCGGCCGCGGCCGCCCGCGCCATGGGCGTGTCGGTCAACGGCGTGCGGATCACCGCTACGACAGTCGGCGGCTTCCTGGCCGGCATCGGCGGCTCCTTCCTGTCGCTCTCCTATCCAGGATCCTGGAACGAGGGATTGTCGTCGGGCCAGGGCTTGATGGCGGTGGCGCTGGTGATCTTCGCCCGCTGGGCGCCGCTGCGTTGCGTCGGGGCGGCCTTGTTGTTCGGCGCCGCCGGGGCGCTCGGCCCGGCGTTGCAGTCGGTCGGCATCACGCGGGGTTATTCGCTCTTCAACGCCGCTCCCTACGTGCTGACGCTGCTGATCATGATCGGGTCGTCGAAATCCAAGGACAGCCTCCGGGCCGCGCCCGGCGAACTGTCGATCACGCGATGAGGCATAGGCCATGAACGGACTGGGTGGGCTGAACAAGAGCCCGAACGGGGTGGTGATCGGCCTCGTGCAACTGCAATTGCCGGCCGTGCGGACGCGGGAGGATCTTGCGGCGCAAACCGACAAGATCGTCGCCACCGTGGCGAAGGCGCGGGCCAACATGGCCACGATGGACTTAGTGGTGTTCCCCGAATACGCCCTGCACGGGCTGTCGATGGACACCAATCCCGACATCATGTGCCGCATGGACGGCCCCGAGGTCGCGGCCTTCCGCCGGGCCTGCATCGACAACCGGATCTGGGGTTGCTTCTCGCTGATGGAGTTCAACCCGCACGGCAATCCCTACAACGTCGGCATCGTGATCGACGACCAGGGTGAAACGCAGCTTTATTACCGCAAGATGCACCCTTGGGTGCCGGTCGAACCCTGGGAGCCGGGCGATCGCGGCATCCCGGTCTTCACCGGCCCGAACGGCTCCACCATGGCGCTGATCATCTGCCACGACGGCATGTTCCCCGAAATGGCGCGGGAATGCGCCTATAAGGGCGCCGAGGTGATGCTGCGCACAGCCGGCTACACGGCACCGATCCGCGACAGCTGGCGCTTCACCAACCAGTCGAACGCCTTCTGCAACCTGATGGTCACGGCCAGCGTGTGCATGTCGGGCTCCGACGGGCAGTTCGACTCGATGGGCGAAGGCATGGTGTGCAACTTCGACGGGTCGATCGTCGCCCATGGCACCAGCGGCCGGCCCGACGAGATCATCACGGCCGAGGTACGGCCCGACCTTGTGCGCGAGGCCCGCATCCACTGGGCGGTCGAGAACAACATCTATCAGTTCGGCCACCGCGGCTATGTGGCGGTCGCGGGCGGCGCCGGCGATTGCCCCTACACCTACATGACCGACCTCGCGGCCGGCCGCTACCGTCTGCCCTGGGATGCCGCGGTGGCCCACACCGACGGCACGAAGTTCGGCTATCCACGGCCGGAGCGGCTTTATGGCGAAGCGCCCAAGCGCGCGGCGGAATAAGCCAGCCCTCATTCCGGACGCCACGCAGCGGAGATCCGGAACCGGGGAGCTTCAGCGACGCAAGCCGAGGCACACCGGTTCCGGGTTCGGCTTCGCCGCCCCGGAATGAGGGTTGGTGCCAGGCTTTATCAGGACAATTTCCATGCCCACCATCGACGCCAACCCCTACCCCTGGCCCTATGACGGCGACCTGCGGCCCGCCAATACGGCGCTGGTCATTATCGACATGCAGACCGATTTCTGTGGCACCGGCGGCTATGTGGACGCCATGGGCTACGACCTGTCGCTCACCCGCGCCCCGATCGAACCCATCCGCGCGCTGCTGGCCGCGATGCGGGAGCGCGGTTTCACGGTGATCCACACCCGCGAAGGCCACCGGCCCGATCTCGCGGATCTGCCTGCGAACAAGCGATGGCGTTCGCGACGCATCGGTGCCGGCATCGGCGACGCGGGGCCTTGCGGCAAGATCCTGGTGCGGGGCGAGCCGGGGTGGGAGATCATCCCGGAGTTGGCCCCGCTGCCGGGCGAGATCGTGCTCGACAAACCCGGCAAGGGGGCCTTCTGGGCCACCGACCTCGAGATGATCCTGCGTAACAAGGGCATCAGCAATCTCGTGCTGACCGGCATCACCACGGATGTTTGCGTCCACACCACCATGCGGGAAGCCAACGACCGCGGCTTCGAATGCGTGCTGGTGGAGGATTGCTGCGGCGCCACCGACCGGGGCAACCATGAGGCGGCGGTCAAGATGGTCACCATGCAGGGCGGCGTCTTCGGCGCTGTCGCGTCCTCTGCCGACATGCTGCGAGCCCTCGGCACTCCGGCATGAGCCGCCAGGCCTTCGTGCACCGCATCGCCATGACGGCGCCCGACGACGTGTCGGGCCTCGAGGCTGCGATCGCCCGCGGCGCGGTCGACCCCGCCTGCGTGGTGGCGGTGCTGGGCAAGACGGAAGGCAACGGCTGCGTCAACGATTTCACCCGGGCGCTGGCGGCCCGCGCCCTGCACGACCGCCTCGGCGCGGCGCCCTGCTGCGTCATGTCGGGCGGCACCGAAGGCGCCCTGTCGCCGCATTTCACCGTCTTCGAGGTGCGCACCAGCGACGCCCTCCCGGTGGACGACGCGCTGGCGGTCGGCCATTGCCGCACACCGGCGCTGCCCGGCCAGCACCTCGGGCGCCTCGCTCAGGTCGATGCCGTGGCGGCGGGCGTGCGGACCGCCATGGAGGAGGCCGGTATTACATCGCCGGACGACGTCCATTTCGTGCAGGTGAAGTGCCCGCTGCTGACGAGCGCGCGACTGGCCGCCCTCGACCGCGAGGGCGTCGCGCCCGCCACCCGCGACACGCTGAAGAGCATGGGTTTGTCGCGGGCCGCATCGTCGCTCGGCGTCGCGGTGGCGCTTGGCGAGGTCGTACGGGACGACCTGACGGACGAGGCCATCGGCCGCGACTGGGAGCTGCGGTCGAGCCGTGCCTCGGCGTCGGCCGGGGTCGAGCTCATGGGCCATGAGATCGTGGTGCTGGGCCGCGGCCGCGGCTGGAGCGGCCCGCTGCGGGTCGACCATGCGGTGATGGCCGACGGCATCGATATCGAGCCGGTGCGGGCTGCCCTGGCCCGGCTCGGCCTCGCCTCGACGGGCCAGCTCGACCGCCACCAGCGCGGCCGCCTGAAGGCGCTGCTGGCCAAGGCCGAACCCGGCGCGAGCGGCCAGCTGCGCGGGTATCGCCACACGATGCTGACCGACTCGGACGTGTCGCCCACCCGCCATGCCCGCGGCTTCACGGCCGGCGCGCTCGCGGCGCTGGTGGGCCACGCCGAAATCTACGTGTCGGGCGGCGCCGAGCATCAGGGCCCGGATGGCGGTGGCCCGGTCTGCGTCATCGTCGAAGCCGCGTGAGGAGCCGATGAGCGTGCAACCCGTCGTCGAAATGGCCGCACCGGGCAAGCGTGCCGTGCACCTGACGGTGTCGAGCATGAGCAAGCGTTTCGGCGCCTTCACGGCCCTCGACGGCGTGTCGCTCGACATACCGCCCGGTTGTTTCCATGTGCTGCTCGGCGAGAACGGCGCCGGCAAGTCGACGCTGGTGAAATGCATCATGGGATTCTACCAGCCCGACGACGGCGCCATGGCGATCGACGGCAAGCCGGTGCGGGTCGACAATCCGCGCGACGCACGGGCGCTCGGCATCGGCATGGTGTACCAGCACTTCACCCTGGTGCCGTCGCTGACCGGGGCCGAGAACCTCGTCATCAGCCGCGCCGACGTGCCGGCCGTGATCGACTGGCGGGCCGAGCGCAAGCGGCTCGCCGCCTTCATGGCCCGCATGCCGTTCCAGGTGCCGCTCGACCGGCCGGTGGCGACGCTCGCGGCCGGCGAAAAGCAGAAGCTCGAAATCCTCAAGCTGCTTTATCTCGACCAGCACGTGTTGATCCTCGACGAGCCCACCTCCGTGCTGACGCCCGACGAGGCCGACGAAATCCTTGGCCTGCTGCGCGGCATGACGCGCCGCGGCGAAATCTCAGTCATCATGATCAGCCACAAGTTCCGCGAGGTGATGGCCTATGGCGACACCGTGACGGTGCTCCGGCGCGGCGCGGCGGTGGGGGGAGGCGCCGTGGCGGATCTGACCCCCGACGCCATGGCCCGGCTGATGATCGGCGACACGCCGATCCGCGAGCGTGCCGCCCGCACCCGCTTCGCCCGCTCGGACACCATGTTGGAACTTGCGGGCCTGGTGGTCGACGACGAGGCCGGGCGCACGGTCGTGGACGCCGTCAATCTGAAGGTGATGGCGGGTGAGATCCTCGGCATCGCGGGCGTGTCCGGCAACGGGCAGGCCGCGCTGGTGGAGGCGCTGGCCGGCCAACGCCCGTTGCGGGACGGCCGCATCTTCGTGCGCGACCAGCCGTTCGAACCGAACCGCAAGGATTTCGACCGCTTCAAGGTCTTCGGCCTGCCGGAAGAACCGTTGAAGAACGCCACAGCGCCGCGCATGAGCGTGGCCGAGAACATGGCGTTCCGGGCCTTCGACAAGCCGCCCATCGCCAAGGGCGGCTTCTGGCTGCGTCGCGGGCCGATGCGGGCCCGCGCGGCCGCATTGATCCAGGCCTACCGGGTCAAGACCACCTCGCCCGACGCGCCAATCGAAACGCTGTCGGGCGGCAACGTGCAACGGGCCGTGCTGGCGCGCGAGCTGTCGAATGCCGTCGATGTGCTGATCGTCGCCAACCCGTGTTTCGGGCTCGATTTCGCCTCGGTGGCGGAGATCCGGGGCCAGATCATGGACCAGCGGAACGCAGGTGCCGCCGTGTTGCTGGTCAGCGAGGACCTCGACGAGATCCTGGAACTGGCCGACCGCGTCGCCGTGATGTCGGAAGGCCGCATCGGCTATGTGGCGCCCGTCGGCGAAACCGATCGCACCACCATCGGCCACCACATGGCGGGGCATTGAGCATGATCGAGGTGCCGGCGACGCCCTATCCCTACCGATTCCCACCCGGCCGCACCGCGCTGGTGGTGATCGATATGCAGCGCGACTTCATCGAGCCGGGCGGCTTCGGGCATGCGCTCGGCAACGACGTGTCGCGCCTGGCCGGCATCGTTCCGACGGTGGCGGCCCTGCTGGCGCTGTTCCGCCAACAGGGCTGGCCGGTGTTGCACACGCGTGAAGGGCACCGGCCCGACCTGTCCGATCTGCCCGACGCCAAGCGGGCTCGTGGCCACGCCACCTTGCGGATCGGCGACATCGGGCCGATGGGCCGCATCCTGGTTCGCGACGAGCCGGGCCACGCCATCGTGACGGCCTGCGCGCCCGAGGCGGGCGAAACCGTCATCGACAAGCCCGGCAAGGGCATGTTCTGGAACACGCCGGTCCATGCCGAACTCGATCGGCGCGGCATCACCCATCTGGTCTTCGCCGGCGTTACGACGGAAGTCTGCGTCCAGACCTCGATGCGGGAAGCCAACGACCGCGGCTTCGAATGCCTGCTGGTCAGCGACGCGACGGAAAGCTACGTGCCGGCCTTCAAGCAGGCGGCGCTCGACATGATCACGGCTCAGGGCGCCATCGTGGGCTGGACGACGCCGTTGTCCAGCCTCGTCGCGGCCGTCGGCGCATCGGAGGGAAAGACCGCATGACCGAGGCTGCCGACTTCGACCCGGATGCCGTGATCGACGCGATGGCGCCGCTTCTCGGCCTTCTGGTGACGCCCGCCCAGCGGCCGGGCGTGCTGGCCAACCTCAAGCTCACGGCGGCCCTGGCGGCCCTGGTGCTCGAGGTCCCGCTCGACGATCACGCCGAACCGGCCGCGGTGTTCACGCCATGACGCCGCCCCATGCCATGAGCGCCACCGCCATCGCGGCCGCGATACGCGACGGCAGCCTGACGGCCGGCGCGGTCGTCACCGCAACCCTCGATCGCATTGCGGCGTTCGACCCGGGGCTCGGCGCCTTCACGACCGTCACGGCCGCCCGCGCCCTTGCCCGGGCCGAGGCCGTCGATGCCGCGCGCCGCGCCGGCGCCGATCCGGGCCCGCTGGCGGGCGTGCCCTTCGCGGTGAAGAACCTATTCGACCTCGCCGGCACCACCACGCGGGCCGGCGCCCGCATCAACCGCGACAACCCGCCTGCGACACGCGACGCCACGCTGGTGGAACGGCTCGAGGCCGCGGGCGCAATCTGCGTCGGTGCCCTTAACATGGGCGAATACGCCTATGACTTCACGGGCGAGAACATCCATGACGGCCCGTCCCGTAACCCGCACGACCTCGGCCGCATGAGCGGCGGCTCCTCGGGCGGTTCCGGCACCGCGGTCGCGGCCGGGCTGGTGCCGCTGGCGCTCGGCTCCGACACCAACGGCTCGATCCGGGTGCCGGCGTCGCTCTGCGGGCTGTTCGGCTTGAAGCCCACCCTCGGGCGGCTCAGCCGGGCCCGCAGTTTCCCGTTCGTGGCGAGCCTCGACCACCTCGGGCCGCTCGGCCGCAGCGTGGCCGACCTGGCACTCGCTTATGACGCCATGCAGGGCCTCGATGCGGACGATCCTGCCCAGGCGGCCCGGCCTGTCGAGCCGGTGTCGTCCCACCTCGGCGCCGGCACGGCCGGTCTGCGGATCGCGGTGGCGGACGGTTACTTCCGCCAGAATGCCGAGCCTCAGGCCCTGGCCG
>NZ_JARPVX010000029.1:0-7010 GCF_033947565.1 Lichenihabitans sp. Uapishka_5 | reverse complement strand
CCCCATAATAATCCCACCGCGACCACCGAGACCTACACTCTCTCCGTCGTCGGCAGCGTCAGATGTGTATAAGAGACAGGAAGCGCACCGGGCCCGGGCAGCCGCCTTCCTGATCACCACCACCGAGGGCGCGGCGCTGCATCTCCGACGCCTGCAGGAGCGAGCCGACGACTTCGATCCGGCCGTGCGCGACCGGTTGATCGCCGGCGCCATGCTGCCGGCTTCCTGGGTGGTGCAGGCCCATAAGGTCCGCCGCTGGTTTGCGGCCGAGGTGGCCCGGCTGTTCGAGGCGGTCGACGTGATCCTGGCGCCCGCGACCCCCTGTGCGGCGCCCGAACTCGGGCAGGCCACCATGGTGCTGGGCGGTGAGACCCTGAATGTGCGGGCGAACCTCGGACTGTTCACCCAGCCGATCTCCTTTATCGGCCTGCCGGTCGTGGCCGTGCCGGTGTGGAGCGAGGCACCGCTGCCGATCGGCGTCCAGGTGATCGGCCCGCCGTGGCGGGAAGGCCTCGTGCTGCGGGTCGCGGCCGAGCTGGAACGCCAGGGGGTGGCGACGGCGCCCGTGGCGGCGGCCTTCCGCGACCGCTGACGGGAAGGCGTCGCTTTACAAGGCCGCCCTCAGATCCTAGGTCCAGCCTACGGGGCGCCCGCTTCGTATCCGGCCCCGCAGGCGGCCGGCAGGCCTGCCCGGCGGTATGAAACCGAGGGGCTGGTCGGCGGCGCAGGCTGGCGCGACCTTTGGAGACGATCATGGATATCCGCGGCGAACTTTTGATCGGCGGCGAGGCCTTCGTGGGCAGCGGACCCGGCTTCCAGGGCATCGAAGCCGCGTCCGGCCACCCCATCGAACCGACCTTCCCGGCCGCCACGGCACAGGATCTCGACCGCGCCTGCGGCTTGGCGGCCGAGGCTTTCACCGCCTTCCGCGACACCGCCCCCGAGGCTCGGGCGCGCTTTCTCGAATCCATCGCGCAGAACATCCTCGACATCGGTGACGCGTTGATCGTGCGCTGCATGGCCGAAAGCGGCCTGCCCCGGCCGCGTCTCGAGGGCGAACGGGGCCGCACGGTCGGCCAATTGCGGATGTTCGCAGGCGTGCTGCGCGACGGTGGCTTCCTGCAGGCCCGCATTGACCCCGCGCTGCCGGAGCGTAAGCCCCTGCCCCGTCCCGACCTGCGGCTGCGCATGATCGGCGTCGGCCCGGTGGCGGTGTTCGGCGCGTCCAACTTCCCGCTCGCCTTCTCGGTGGCGGGCGGCGACACGGCGGCAGCCCTGGCGGCCGGCTGCCCGGTGGTGGCCAAGGCGCATCCGGCGCATCCCGGCACCTCGGAGCTCGTCGGCCGCGCCGTGCAGAAGGCCGTGGCCGATTGCGGCCTGCCGGCCGGCACCTTCGCACTGTTGTTCGACGGCGGCCGTGACATCGGCCAGGGCCTGGTGGCCGACCCGCGCATCATGGCGGTCGGCTTCACCGGCTCGCGGGCCGGCGGCATCGCGCTGATGAAGATCGCCGCGGCCCGGCCGCACCCGATCCCGGTCTATGCCGAGATGAGCAGCATCAACCCGGTGGTCCTGCTGCCTGGCGCCTTGGCGGCCCGCGGCGAGGCCATCGGCCGCGAGTTCGTGGCGTCTGTGGCGCTCGGCGCCGGCCAGTTCTGCACCAATCCCGGCCTGCTGCTGGCCATCGAGGGCCCGGCCCTCGATGGTTTCGTGGCAAGCGCCAAGGCCGCCATGGCCGAGACCGCGGCCGCCACCATGCTGACGCCCGGCATCGCCAAGGCCTACGAGGCGGGCGTGTCGGTGCTCGAAGACCATGCCGCGGTCGAAACCTTGGCGCGCGGCCGCGCCGGCGAGGGCCTGCAGGGCCAGGCCGGCCTGTTCAGCACGCACGCCGATGCCTTCCTGACGCATCCGGAGCTCGGCGACGAGGTGTTCGGCGCCGCAGGCTTGTTGGTGCGCTGTCGCGATGCCGCCCAGCTGCAGGCCGTGCTGGAAAGCCTCGAAGGGCAGCTGACCGCGGCCCTGCACATGGTGGAGGCCGATCACCCGACGGTCCGCACGCTGCTGCCGGTGCTCGAGACCAAGGTCGGCCGCATCCTGGTCAACGGCTTCGGCACCGGGGTCGAGGTGGCGGACGCGATGGTGCATGGCGGCCCCTTCCCGGCCACCTCGGATGGCCGCACCACCTCGGTCGGCAGCCTGGCGATCGATCGCTTCCTGCGCCCCGTATCCTACCAGGGCCTGCCGGACGCCCTGCTGCCCGACGCCCTGAAGGACGCCAACCCGCTGAAGCTGTGGCGGCGGGTCGATGGTGCCGTGAAGGCACCCTGACACTGGCGCGATGCCGGTCGCCATCCTGGCGATCGGCCCGAGGTTTTGATCCTGGCCGACTCCCGCCACCCATGCCCGCAGTGGTTTCGCCCACCGCGGGCCTGGGCTGCATTGGGGCCGGGCACGTCCCTTCGCTCCTTTCAATCATTCTAAGTATTCACGCCATTTTGAATGGTTTGAATGAAGTGCATTGTGCGCAACAGGCCTTCTTGAAATAGCCAAAGGCCTGTTTCGGCCAACACAGTTTTCGATCGGCAGGGGTAAGACACGGCATCGTTCTTGGGGTGCTGGGTTGCTGCTTCTGTATCGTCGGATCTCCCGCCGCGTCCGCTGGACACGTTGTGGCTTGCAGCAGGCCCTGCTGGGCTCGTTGGCTCTGCCGATGCTGTCAGCGTCAGCGGTTTGGGCCTAGCCGACGGCGCCCCTGAACATGCAGGTCAGCGCTTTCGACGTGCAGGGGCGGCAAAGCCAGCCCTTCGATACGCCCGCCGGGCCAACCGGCCCCATGGCCACGCAGGCAATCGCCACCAAAACCAACACCCCACTCAAGCGTCCCGGGCACAAAGCTACCCGGTGGACCGGCTCGCGGCGCCTTCTTATGGCCGCGGTGGAGACCATCGTGATCCGGTCAAACTTGCGCGCCACACGGTGCCTTCCAGCTTCTGCGAAGACGGCATGACCGACCCGACCGCGACGGACCTCGAACATCTTTGTGCGACGCTGTTCGTCGGCTCCAACGCCACTTGGGCCGGCAGTCTGAGTTTCGCCGACCATCCCGATGCGGTTCCGACCTCTTGCCTCGACGACAAGGCGCTGTTCGACGACCTGGTCGGACGCTTCGGCCAGGCGCATCCGGGAGCTGATCGGCAGGCCGTAATGTCGTTCTGGAGCCAGTTCTACTTCGCTCGGCTGACCATCGTGCTGACGACCTTCTGCCTTGCGGCCGACCGGCCGCTGCCGCTCGACTTCGCCGGACTGAAGGTGCGGTTCTGCCCCCAAAAGGGAACGCCGCTTTGTTTTCACCTGGGTTGCGGCGGCCCTGCCCGCCCGGCCGATGCCTTGGTCAGATCGCTCTACGACGAGCAGATCGCCGGGACGGTCGCCTGCCTGAAACGTCACAGCGGATTGTCGGCGCGGTTATATTGGGAAAACGTCGGATCCTACGGCATGTGGATCCTGGGCGAGATGGCACGCCTGCAGGCCGCTCCCTGCCCGGCGGCTGACCTGTTGCTGGCCGACCTGCAATGGCCCCGCACCGGATGCACGATGCTGCCGCACATGAAATCTGCCGCCCGGGAAGCGCGACCCGCCGAGCGTCGCGTTTGCTGCCTGCGCTATCGTCTGCCGGGCGTCAGTCGCTGCGTTCAAGGTTGCCCGCTGTCGGCGGAGGTGACGCCAGCCCTCGCCTGAAGCAGGAAACCGGGTGGCCGTGCTGGGAATCCCGCTCGCAGACTCTGACGTCTGCAATGGACAGGCAAAGGCGCTGGGCTAAGCCCAGACACTGTCTTCGAGCGTTCGCATCACGAGGATCCACAAACGGAAGCAGCAGGCCTTCAGACTGAATCAAAGTACCGGCCGTTCGGCAATTTAATCGCGAGCCAAAAGCACACCTATCGCGTGGATACCCACAACAGCCTCAGTGGCGCGTCCACACAGGACTTAAACGCCTGACACTCGGACATAATTGGCAGGAGAGGTGGGACTCGAACCCACAACCCCCGGTTTTGGAGACCGGTACTCTAGCCGATTGAGCTACACTCCTGCACGGCGGGCAACCCGCAGCACGCTGTAGGTTTGCCGTAACATCGGAGCCAACGCAAGCGTTTCGAGACACGATGTGTACGAAACGCGGTTGCCTCACGCCCGAAGTGTCAGCCGTAGATGCTCATCCAGGCATCCTGGCGCATTTGGCTCGGGTCGGCGCGCAGCTCCTGGATTTCGCGCGCGTTCAGCGATTCGATCTCGGCAATGAGCCGAAGATAGCGGCGCCGCTTCTCGAGACGGGCCTGGACGGTGGATACGATGTTCTTGATCATTTGGTTCTCCTTCGGTTGGCAACCGAGCTGGTGAACCTCCCTAGTTATTCCAAATCTACGCTGCCGCATTGTGCACCGCAATAAACACCATGGCATCGCAGCCCTGCGGTTGAGGTATGCGTTTTCGATTGGTTTGCCCCAAAACGCTTAAGGTTCGTTCATGATTTCCTGAAGTCCATGCGCTGCCTGCAGGCCGCAGCGCATGAATCAACGCTGATCACCGACGTCAGTTGTTTCATGGCGCCGTGTGCACCGACAGCCGATAGGCTGGCTGGTGCCATCTCCTTAATCGGACAGGGCGGGGTACCGCCCCGCCCCAGGTCACTCGCCCGACAACAATCGGCGGCGTCACTCTCCTTCTTCCAATTGCCGCGCGGGCGGGCCCCAACTAAGCTTCGGGACCGCTCAGCCAGGAGTTTCCGATGCGCCGTCTCGCCCTGATCGCCATGTTCCTGTTCTGCGGGGCCTTGTCCGCCCAGGCTGACGACAGTTGCACCATGCGGGCCACGGCCAAGAACCTGGCTGGGGCCGCCCAGGCCAGCTTCATGAAGAAATGCCAAAAGGACGCGGCCTCCACCTGCGACAGCACCGCCACGAGCAAGAAGCTGGCAGGCGCGGCGCGCACGAGCTTCACCAAGAAGTGCGTCTCGGACGCCGTCGGAACCTGAGCTCGATCCAACAAACGCCGCATCGCGTGATCGGGGGAGCGATGCTGAGCCAGCCGAACGCCGTCTTCATCGGTGTCGATGGTGGTGGTTCTCGGACCCGCGTGCGGATCGCCGATCAAGCCGGGACGCCGATTGCCGGCGCCGAGGGTGGTTCCGCCAACGTGTATCTCGCGCCCGACACCGCGGTGCAGACCATTATGGATACGATCGAGCGTGCCGCCCTTGCGGCCGGTCTCGAGCGAGGGACGCTCAGCCATGCTGCGCTCGGCCTGGGCCTGGCCGGCATATCCTCACCCTTGATTGCCGCGCAGGTCGAAGCGCGTTTCGCCGGCCGTTTCGCCCGGGTCCGGGCCAGCGACGACGCCATTGTGGCCTGTCTCGGGGCTCATGCAGGCCGCGACGGCGGCCTGGTGATCGCCGGTACCGGCAGCGCCGCCGTGGTCCGGACAGGAGATCGGCAGATCAATCTCGGCGGCCGCGGGTTCCTGCTCGGCGACGACGGATCAGGCGCCGTGATGGGGCGCCAGGCGTGGCGGCGGGCCTTGCGGGCCCATGACGGCTTGGAAGCGTCGACTCCCCTACTGCAGGGTTTGATGGCGGAATTCGACCACGATCCCGTGGCCGTGATCACCTGGGGCCGCCATGCGACATCGAGTCAATATGGGGCCTATGCCCCGCGCATTCTCAGCGCTGCACAAGAGTGCGACCCCGCTGCACTTTCGATCGCCAACGAGGCTGCCAGTGCCATCGAGGAGTTGGTGGTCGCCACGCGTCGGCACGGCGCCCGACGCGTTTCGCTGGTCGGCGGCCTCGCGGCACCGTTGCGGCCATTCCTCGGCCGGACATGTCTCGACAGCCTGACGTCGCCTTTGCGCGATGCGCTCGACGGCGCGCTGATCCTCGCCGGCGCCTCGTTTGGCCTGCCGATCCCGGATTGATCGCGTCCCAACCGCATGGCGAGGAGGTCTTTGCCTGATCCCGCCACGTGTGACTTGGCATCACGCGCAGCCGACGCCGATCATTGACGTTTACACGAGCTAGCCATATAGCTGGTCTTGGCCGGGGCTGTAGCTCAGATGGGAGAGCGCTGCAATCGCACTGCAGAGGTCGTGAGTTCGAATCTCATCAGCTCCACCAGAAATTGCTTCTAAATTACCGAGTCCTAAGCGTCTTTTAGAACGCTTTTTGGCGTTCGACATCGGGCTGCAACGAAATCGCTATGGCTTGCTTTCCTGATCATGCGGCGCCTTCGGCCTGCACTTGAGTCCGTCCGCAAGCCCACCGGTCTTATTTGTCGCGATGCTCATGCATGTCTTCGATTGGGCCTTTCGGGATCGCAGCACAGGCCGCATCGTTATGGCGCAATGGCCAAACCTCTCGCTCTGGATCTTCATCACCGCATCGTTCGTCACGATGGCGATCGGAACCGTGACACCGGTCGGCTTGGCCGCACGCATCGCCGCAACGGTGTTCCTGTTCATCTGGGCCGGTGATGAGGTGCTGCGCGGTGTCAATCCATGGCGCCGAGGCCTGGGCGCTGCGGTGCTGATCGGATCGCTGGTCCGCTTCATTGCCTGATCACGCAGTTCCAAGCGCCTGCGGCTACTGGGCGTTGAAATGAGGCGGATCGGCTGGGAGTAGCTTCGATGGTTGTATACGGCCGGATCGCCAGGGTGATGCACGAGTGGCGATCAACTCCATCCCACCCGCATAAATTGTCAGTGTCACTTGGGTTGTCTGATGTGATCTAAGTGATCCCCTCCCCTGCCGGTTCAAGCGACACTGCCCAAATTGTAATAGGTAGGCGAGACCAGGCGTAAACAGCGATGCGGTCGTGGGTCTCGCGATTCTGCAACTCCATGGCGGGGCGCCCATAACGAAGAAGCCCCCGGGCCTTGTTGGCGCGGGGGCTTCTTGATGTTTGGTTGCGGGGGCAGGATTTGAACCTGCGGCCTTCAGGTTATGAGCCTGACGA